>NZ_JAFMOZ010000107.1:0-46937 GCF_019049615.1 Rahnella sp. BCC 1045
TTATAATTCAGCCATTAAAAGATTAATATGTTTGCTCTCTGAAGAGGAATCTTCTGTGCATGAAAGTATATCCTCTTCTATTTTCTATAAAAATTTGGCTTCTACGAAGATTGAATTTCTAGACTTGCTTATAAATATGGAAGAGAAATCATCACTCAACCTATCTCAGTTGAAGTACCTTATCATTAAAGATAACCGACTCTTTGAGAGAGAAATGGAAAGACTAACAACAGGAACAAAAGGAGACTTAAATGAGTATGTTTAGTAAATTTGGAAGCGTTATTATAGATTTAGTTAAAGCGCCGTTAGATGCGGTAAGTGATCTGATCAGAGAACCATCAAAACGTTGGGAACATCAACGCAACGAAACTGAAAGGAATTCAGATCACGAAAGAACAATACGGATGAAAGAGCTTGAGGTAGAGCTAAGGATTAAAGAAGAAACGGGCGTAAGAAAAGCGTTAATTGACCTTGAGGAAATTGTAAAAGATAATGATTTCCAGCGCATGATGATGACTACCGATGCTATCAAAAAGTATCAAAAGGAATTAACTATTCTTAATACGGAGACAATAAAGGCTATTGGTGAAATGCATCTTGACCTCAAGAAAAAGGCTCAGGATCTCGTCCATAGTAAAACATTGCAATATAGAGATCTCCAGGATGAGGCCATGAATAGAGCCATGAGCGAACTCTTCGAAATTGAAAATAAGTTCGGTGATAATGTGGCTGCCCAGAATATTCTCATTAAGGCCGTAGATGTAAAACTTTCGAATATTATCAACACAGCGAATAATTTTTTAATGGAACTTAACAGGGATATTGTGATTTTAAATAATGACATAAGCATGCTGTCAAAACAAGGTCAAAAATTCATTGAGGATCATCTCAACAGGATAGCCATCAACGGTGGCTTAAATGAAAGAAAAGAAAAAATAATAAACCCTAAAGAACTATTGGAATAATTTGATTACGATAGTCACCCAGCACAATAAAAGGAGGCTATTTACGCAGGCCTCCTTGTGTAATTAATCTTTAATAGTTCGGGACGGCTAACTTACTGTGGAGTTTTAGACGATTTCGCTGTTATCCTGAAAGCGTTACCTCTGTAGCGTCCGCTTCTCAACGACAAGATACCCGGAGTGTTATCTCTGGCGGTTTTGCCACAGAAGCGGACAGATCTAAAACTACTTCTTCTTATTCAGCATCGACTTTAAATCGGCAAACGGATTGTAGGTTGCCGCATCCACATCATCTTGTGCGTCTTCGCCTGCAACTACGCGGGTGCCGTACTGATCCGCTTCGGTGTATTTTGAATGTTCATGGTCATGACAATACAGACACAACAATTCCCAGTTACTGCCGTCTTCCGGGTTGTTGGTGTGATCGTGATCGATGTGGTGAACCGTTAATTCCCGCAGGTTTGAATAAACAAATTCCCGCGTGCAGCGTCCGCAGACCCAGGGATAGATTTTGAGGGCTTTTTCACGATATCCGCTTTCTAAGCGCGCGTAGTTTTTTGGGATCAGAGCCATTGGCGATGTTACCTGTCATAAAGAGATTGCCGTAATATATCTCATAACGGCGCAGTCGCCCAACGCTCTGCATGTGACGGAGAGTCAGAAACTGACACTGCTGAAAACGCGGTGCATTCATCAACAGTGAACAGGTGAAAAGCGGGTTCAGACGGTGATATTGATATTGCGCCCGATCGCCGGATTAGCAGGTAGCTGCGGGATCGATTCGATGAGACTGGCAGCGGTTGACTGCTGGTTATCCAGCGTCTTTTTCAACATCAGGGTGTCAACTTTGTTGCTCAGATCCAGATTATCAAGCCCGGTCGCCAGTGAAGCAATTTGCGATACATCCATTTCGTTCTCCTGTTTAATGCAGCAAAAAAGAACTCTCAGGGAAGTTATCGGCATTTTGGGAGAAAACTTTAATTTGTTGTTTGACCGGACTGTTTAAGGCGGACGTTAAAATACTACGGTGATATGGAAAATAAAAAGCAGCTGATTTAAGGTTAAGGGCTTTCCCCTTATTGGCTTTTTCAGGAGCAGGACCGATGAAAACGGACTGGCACAGCGCATCACTCACACCCGCTACAATCGTCGATAAAGAGTATAAAAACACGCAAAACGTTCGTCGTTTCATGACTGAACATTGCGGAGAGGAATTCCGGTTCAACCGTGATTTCATGGCATGGATACGCAATGATATTCCAAAGACGTTGGGCGATGTTGTGGATGAATGGAAACGCAGGCAGTAAAGGGTGTCCCGGTCTGCGTAAATCAGGGCATATAACGGGTAGGGCGTTTTACCGTTAAAAGAGCAAAAAAACGATATTTCTGTCGCGTAAACACCGGTATGTGATTTAGTTTTATACGGTTTGATGACAGACATGTGCGGGGAATAACGATGAGTGAACGTATCGACTATCAGATCGAAAAATACCAATTTGCAGCAATAGACGAATCCCCCCGGCTAACGCAGCAGTGGGCGGAGGTGACAGAAGAGTGCCGGCAGATAAAAGCCGGAAGTGAAGAGCGGCTGCACATTGCGTTGCTGAATGTTGATTACGTCACCAGCTTTGAAATACCGTTTCGCCTCCAGTTGATCCGTGCCCCGCAGCTGATAGATCAACTGCGTAAAACGCTGCCGTTAGGCCGCAAACCTGTCACCATCAGCGAAAGCCGGTATGGTTGTGTGTATAGCATCAGGGCCGATCTGAACAATGTCCCCGATGCTTTTCGCTACCGCTTCACCCACCGGATCCGTCGCGTGACGGCGGATGGCGTGACCACTGCCGCGTACCAGGAAATTGCAAAACAGATTAAAGCGCCGCGTGAACGTCTGCGTCTGGCGCTGGAAGCCGGTTTATCTGTCACCGCGCTTGATGGTTTATTCTGGTTTGGCATGCAGCGTATCGCCGCTGACATCTCAACGCTGAGAAAGTCCGGTATGAGAATTTCCACCGCTGAGGCCGAAGCCTTCGATAATCTGACAGGCACCACGCGGCGGGTTCCTGTTTACCGCTTAGGGCTTCCCCTGGAAAATAATAAAACCGCTTAGTCTCCTGAGCGGGCTTTTCTAAATTCGTTGTCTCTGGCAACGCCGGAAGCACTCAACCAAAGTTGATCGGTTGATTTTATGCACGGAACACCGGCGGGCAGAATCTAACCACGAGCGGCCCCATGAATCCCTGAATAACCTGACGCCGGAAGAATACCGGCTGAGAGACTGGAAATCTCAAAAAAACGCGTGGAACGGCAACTGGGATACTTACGCCGTAAAACGGCAACAACCTATTATTTAATTTACGCCATCCTTTTACGATGGCTTTATTTTATCTGATGATTCCGTTATATTTTTCTCTCCTCAGCCCTTTCAAAAAATTACCTTCTTGAAATATCCTTCATCCTACAGCCGTAGTCTGGCACCTTCATTAAAATAATCTCCCTCTGATATCCGGAAACCCTTCGCAAACGTATTATTACCGCATCAGCCAAGGCAGGCTGAAGTTAAGTATTTCCATTGTAATAACACATATATCTAATGAAGGATTTTGTAATGAAAAAAATTATCGCCCTTGCTCCCGTTGCTCTGATTATGGGTATTGCTGGTCAGGTTCAGGCTGCAACTCAGGCTGATGTCCAGTTGCAGGGCACTATTGTAGACACCACTTGTGAAGTGACTGCAAATAATGGTGCTGCAACGTTGAACGTGGGTTCTTTCTCAAAATCTGCGTTCACTACCGCTAAGCAACAAGTTGGTCAGGAGCCGCTGCTGGTTTCCCTGAAAAATTGTAGCGAAGACGAAACAGGCGCACTGCAGGTTTCCGGCATTGTTACCACTGGCACTGACAACCTGTTCCTGAGCGATGTTAACCAGACAGCGGGTTTCATGCTGACTCAGAAAGATAACCTCACTCAGGTTAAAAACAACACCAGCATTCCGTTGACCGCTGACGCTACCGGCGCAGTGGACTATACCTTCACCGCGGGTATGGCCGTCATGGATGCTACCAACGTAATGCCAGGCGCATATACCGCTCCGATCAAAATCTCTTACGTGAGTAACTAAGAGTTTAGATCCCTGGTACGACACTGAGTAAAAAAAGAGAGGGACTTTTTAGCCTCTCTTTTTCATTTAACGGACAGAGAATATTATGAAGTTTTACCGCAAGTTGGGCGTTGTATTAAGCCTGAGTCTGTTATTGAGCGAGCCGGTATTAGCCAGTATTGGCATCGGTGCATCCCGCGTTATTTTTGCAGGATCTGATAGCAGTCAGAGCATTGACATTAATAACCGTTCCCATAATCAACCTTATCTTATTAATGTCGGCATTTCAGACAGTCTGACCGCTAAATCAACGGACAGCGCTTTTATGCCTGCGCCGGCATTATTTCGTATTGAACCGGATACCACCAATAAACTCCGTATCCTGAGAAAAACAAATAATTTACCCCGCGACAGAGAGTCCGTTTTTTATCTGAATATTATGGCAATCCCGACCAGTAAAGCGGGACAGGATAATAATGACAATACGGTAGGCGGAACGCTGCAAATTGCCACCGGAAATACGCTGAAGCTGTTTAACCGTCCGGCTGATTTGCCGATGACGCATAAAACGGCCATGGGCAAATTACAGTTTTCCCGCGCGGGTGAGGGCATCAAAGTGACAAACCCGACGCCTTATTATATTTCCCTGAACAAACTGCTGGTGGATGGTAAGGCAGTCAGACTCGATGTCATTAAAGGCACCAGTATGATTGCGCCATTTTCTGCCAGTCACTATCCGGTGACCGCCGGGCAGGGCAAAGCAGAATGGGCAGCAATCAACGATTTTGGTGGAGTGGAGACGTTCCATGGCACGGTTAACTAAGCCTTTAGCATCCGGCATTTTGCTGATGCTATGCGGCATCTCTGGCGGACAGGCGGCGACCACGGACATGAAAGCCACGGTGGTAGATGGCAATTGCCAGATCGCAGTGGATACCGCGACCATCACGTTCCCGAACCGGGACGTTTCGCAATTCAGCAGCGGTACGGCAGCGATCCTTCCGCTAGGCGTGAACGTAAACTGCGAAGGAATGCAGGGCAAAGCCCCGTCACTGACCGTGACCGGTGAATCTTCGCAGCTTAGTGACACCCGGCTGTACCGCGCGGCCAGTTCGACGGCGCAGTTCGTCGGTTTCATGCTGAAAAAGGGCACGCTGAACAACCTGACAGATTTTTATAACGCCACAGGCACAGTAGCACCGGGCGACACGGTCGCCCTGACGCAGGATAACGGCAGTTTTGTGCAGCCCTTTTCCGTGGGACTTGTGCAGGGCGCCGGTGATCCGCAGCTGAATGCCGGAACGGTCAGCGCAAAAATCACGTTTGCCTTTATCTTTCCCTGACGCTTTCTACAGATAAACAAAATGAAAAATCACAACATTTTATCAGGGCACCTGACGGCTCTGAGGGCTGCCTTTTGTCTGTGTCTGCTGGCGATAACCGCCCGCGCAGGAGCGGCAGATGTGCAATTCACCGCCAGGTTTCAGGCGCCCACCTGTCAGGTATCTGCCCCCCCTGTGCTGGATTTCGGTTCGGTGCAGTCATCCGGGATCCGCAGCGGAGACAGCCTGGCGAATCCGTTGCCGCTGGCGATCACCCTCACGCAATGCGCCGGTTTTGTCGGTGCAGTGCAAAAACCGGGCGTGAAAGTCTCCGGTACCGGCAACACCGCTTCGGGAGATTTTTTGTTCCTGCAACCGGGGACTTCTCAGGTGGTTAATTACGGGGTGCGCATTGTCACCGCTCAGGGTGACGTGGTGGATAACACCACCGTGCTGCCGGTAGCGCTGGACGGGTCAGGTTTTGACGGTGGCAGCGCCAGCATTGCGCTGAAAGCAGCGTTGTCCTGTGGCAACCAATGCAACGACGCCGCTACCAAAGGAGGAACGCTAAATGCCAGCGTCACCTTCGATTTCGTCTATCAGTAAGGGGCTTCCTGTGCATTTTATTCCTCTGTTTTTACGCCGTGTGCTGCTGTGCGCCGGGTTAATGATGACGCTGACTCACAACGCTGCCGCCGCCGGTGACGGGATCAGCCTCAGCCGGACGCGGGTCATTTTCCAGTCCACCGACAGTGCGCAAACGCTGACGATCCAAAACCACGGTTCGCGGCCCTATCTGGTGCAGTCTGCGGTTGTCGGTTCGCCGCAGGGGCGTGAAGCGGCACCTTTTATGACCACGCCGCCGCTGTTCCGGCTGGAAGAAAACAGCAAAAACAGCCTGCGGATTTTGCGCAAGGGCGATGGCGCGCTGCCTGCCGATCGTGAATCGGTATTTTATTTCACCGCGATCGCTGTGCCGGCCATGACGCAACCGAAAGACGCGCAAGAGGCCTCGCTGGCGGCGCGTATTTCCGTCGGCATTCAGAACACCATCAAGCTGTTTTATCGCCCGGTGGGTCTGGATATGACGGCAGAAGAAGCGCAGGGGCGCCTGACGTTCCATCTTCAGGATGGCAGCGTTGAGGTGAAAAACCCGACGCCTTATTACCTGACGTTTTCGCGTCTGGCGTTTGACGGTCGTGACGTCGCGGTGCGCGATGTCGTGCCGATGATCGCGCCTTTTTCACAGGCCAGTTATCCGGTAACAGGGGCTGTGCGGCAGGCGCAGTGGACGGTGATCAATGATTACGGCGGTAACAGCCCGCTGTTCACTGCGCCGGTGCAGGGCGGGAGCAAATGATGAAGCGTTTCCTGAAAGTGCCGCTGCTCATCGCCATGCTGGCCGCGGCCTTGCCGTGTCTGGCCGCGCAGGAACACCCTGACGGCTTGTCGATCAATCAGTTCCGCATTGTGTATCCGGCTTCTGAAACCAAAGGCATTACCTGGTCAATGACCAACAACACTCACCGCGCCTATCTGATGCAGTCGTGGGTACGCCCGCTGGATCAGGCGACCGGATTGCCGGTGGCCGAAGAAGACAACAAAGGCCCGCGCGATGCGCTTCCGCTGTTGGTGACACCGCCGCTCAAACGCGTCGATCCCGGCGAACCGCTGACGCTGCGACTGCGCCAGACCGGCTCGTCGCTGCCGCAGGACAGGGAATCCGTCTTTTATCTTTCGGTGAAAGGCATTCCGTCGGCGCCGGATAAAGCCAGCCAGACCGGGGGACAGCTGGTCGTCGCCGTGGTGAACAACATGAAACTGTTTTATCGCCCGGCGGGTTTACCGGCAGGCGGTGTGACAAAGGCGTCAGAGCAGCTTCGTTTCAGTCTGCAAGGCGATGCGCTGGTGGTGGATAACCCGACGCCGTTTTACCTCAATTTCAGCCAGCTGAAAGTGGGAGGCCAGGCACTTCCTGCCGCCACACTGCGCACGCTGGTTCCGCCAAAAGGGCAGCAGCGTTATCCGGTGCCGAAAGGGGCGCGTAATGAGGTGGAATGGCAGGTGATCGGAGAAGACAGCCGGCCAACGCCAGTGCAGCACAAAACGTTATAAAACAAGTGATTGTGCAAAGACACATTGTAAGCCATCAGATCGCATGACCGGCATATCCGGAACAGCTAATAAATTATTGCAGAGCAGGGAACGACCTTGAGTAAGACATTGACATCCTGTTTAGGGACTAACGGAATGGCAGGCCACATCCGCGCCTTCCCGCGCAAAACGCTTGCGCTGTTTGTATTAATGAGTTGCCAGAACACCTGGGCGGCGGATTATTTTGACCCTGAATTACTTTCACTGGGCACCGGCGCATCGGATGTCGATCTGTCTGCGTTTTCCGAGGCAGGCGGCGTGGCTGAAGGGAATTATCCGGTGACTATTTTCGTGAACCAGCACGAAGCGGTTTCACGAACACTGGTGTTTAGCAAAAACGCGCAGGGCGCTATCGCACCGGAACTGACGCCGGCGCTGCTCAACACGCTGGGCGTCAACGTGGATCAGTTGCCTGCGTTCAAAGGCTTGCCGAAAGAGAAACCGGTGGAAGATCTTCCGGCGTTGATCCCGCAATCCACCGTCAAATTTGACTTATCGCGTCTGCGACTGGATGTCAGCATTCCGCAGGTGGCGATGCAGCCGGGCAGGGACAGCCAGACCGATCCGTCGCAATGGGATGACGGTATCCCGGCCATGTTGTTTAACTACAACCTCAGTGCCGGTCGTAACGAACAGACGCTCAACAGCGATACCCGCGTGAACAACAGCCTGTTTGCCAACGTGCAGACCGGTGCAAACCTTGGCGCATGGCGTCTGCGCAGTACCGTCACGCACAGCCATTCCGACTCGGATGGCGGCAATAACAGCGACAGCACGCGTTTTTCTAACACCTATCTGTCACGCGATATCCGCGACTGGCGTTCCCGTCTGACGATGGGGGAATCCAGCACCGGCAGCGACGTGATTGATGGGGTGCCGTTCCGCGGGATCCAGCTCAGTTCTACCGAGCAGATGATGCCTGCCCGTTTGCGTGGTTTTGCTCCGCAGATCACCGGCGTCGCCAACAGCAATGCCCGCGTCACCGTGCGTCAGAACGGCTATGTGGTGTATGAAACGTACGTCGCACCCGGTCCGTTTGAAATTAAAGATGTCTATCAGGCAGGTAACGCCGGAGACCTCGACGTATCAGTCACCGAAGCCGACGGCAGCGTACACAGTTTTGTGGTGCCTTATTCTTCACTGCCGGTGATGCTGCGCCCCGGTGGCGTCAGATATGAGGTCACTGCCGGTCGTTATAACGGCGGCATGACGCAGGGTTCGCGCGAGTCAGAGTTTGTGCTCGCCACGCTGATTTACGGTTTGCCTAAAAACCTGACGTTGTACGGCGGCATGCTGGGCTCGCAAAACTACAGTGCCCTGACGCTGGGCAGCGGCCTTTCGCTCGGGGATATGGGGGCGTTTTCCGCCGACGGGACATTCTCTGAGGCGAAGTTTGAAGACAGCGATCGCCAGACCGGCGGGTCATGGCGTATGCGTTACTCCAAAAGCATGCTGACTACCGGCACGTCCTTTGACCTGACGGCGCTGCGCTATTCCACCCGAAATTATTACAGTTTCGCGGAATACAACAGCATGGGATATGCGCAGAAGGATGACGTTTCGCCGTGGACGCTGAGCCGCCGTCGCAGCAGCTTCCAGACGCAGGTGACTCAGCAACTGGGGAATTATGGTTCGGTCAGTTTGCGCGCCAACCGTGATGATTACTGGGGATCGACCAAAACGCTGACCAGCCTTTCGGCAGGGTATAACGGCAGTTACCGGGGCGTCAGCTACGGCCTTTATTACACCGTTGACCGGATGAAAGGCAACGGCGACTGGCCAGAGAATCGTCAGGTGTCCTTCAACCTGAGCGTGCCGTTCAGCATCTTCAGCTCATCCTCCGCGCTGCAAAACACTTACGCCAGCGCTCAGATGACGCATGACAATAAAGGCCGCACGCAGAACCAGACCGGAATTTCCGGCAGTAACGCAGATGGCGCGCTCTCCTACAGCGTGATGCAGGGCTGGGGAAATCAGGATCAGGTCAGTAACAGCAACCTGAATCTGGGCTATCAGGGCAGTAAAGGCAATGTGTCAGCCGGTTACGGCTACTCAGGTGACATGCGTTCGATGAACGTCAACATGAACGGCGGTGCGGTGGTACACGGTGAAGGAGTGACGTTGTCACGTCCTCTCGGCAGTTCTGTCGCGCTGGTCAGCGCACCGGGTGCCGGCGGCGTAGATCTGTCAAATGGCAGCGGAAAAACCGACTCACGCGGTTATGCGATAGTGCCTTATCTGTCCGATTACACCCGTAACAGCGTGGGTCTGGATCCGAGCACATTGCCGGACAACGTCGATTTGCCGCAAAACCAGCAAACCGTGTATCCGACGAACGGCGCGGTGGTGAAGGCCGACTTTGCTACCCGTATCGGTTATCAGGTGTTAATGACCCTGACCCGCACTGCCGGGGCTGGCATGGTGCCATTTGGCGCAACCGTCTCGTTACTGGACAAAACGGCCCAGGACGAAACGACCGGCATCGTCGGTGATAACGGTCAGGTTTATATGACCGGCTTACCGCAAAAAGGCGCGCTGTCCGTGACCTGGGGTAAGGGCAACGATAAGCAGTGCCGCGTCAGTTATAACCTTGAAGGGCTGAAGCCAACCGCGCAGATGCCGGTTATCCAGCTTAACGGCGAGTGCCGCTGAACCTGAGTGGGGACTCCACTTTTGAAGGGCAGGTTTTGTTACTCACCTATCCACATTATGTTTATACAGGAAAGAAGTATGTCTGATTTCACCCACATCGTTAACCGGCCTGGCTCCGGCAATCTGACCAGGCGAGCCCCAGGCTCGCTGCTCCATTTTTTCACGCAAGCTACGGGTAAACCCTGGATAAAATGGCTGTTTGCGATTTTACTGGTGCCTTGTACTCCGGTTTCAGCGCAAGTTATCGGGGACGGATACACAAAGCTGGGCACCTGGACGCCATCAATAGGCACATCTCAGTACGGACCTTATAGTGCGAACACGGCATTAAACTACAGCTGGGGCTGGAAACTGGCGGCCTGGCAGTCCACCCCCACGGATTCGAATGGCGCGACGTGTAATATTGCCGGTCAGCCCTATGTGACGGTAGACGGGTGGTCGGGATACCAGATCCAGCCGGGTGTGCTGATTATCCTGTCCGGTAACCTGGCCGCATCGACAACCACGGGCACCCCGAACGCTACCGCCAACGTTGCTACGGATAACTACTCCGCCACATGGGACAGCAAGGGAGCGATCACCGCCGACTGGCTCAGCCCCGGCGCCACGTCCCATTGTGCAGGGCTTAAGCGTACAGTCAGCGGTAATTTCTACGCGCTGACCGGGGGAAGCGCCGCGATGAATGTCACCTACGGGATTTATGTTTCACCGACCGCCGCACCCGGTGCGCTTCCGACCACGTATCTCCAGTTGCATAAAACCAGCGGCACCAACCAGCAGTCAGTGCTCAACTTCAGCAACCTGTCCATCGCCCGTACACAATGTGCGCTGGATACCGCGGCGGTGATCTCTTTCGGTGATGTCACTCCGGGCCAGGCGACCGGCGGAAAGGGCGTTGCGGTACAGTCGGCACTGAATGTGAACTGTACCAACGACGCCGGGATCAGCACGGATGTCAGCTATTCCTTCACGCCGAAATCACAGGCTGGCGATCAGTACACGCTGCCGATAACCTCAATGGCAGATGCAAGCGTGTCGGGGGATATCCGCGGATTCCTCGGGGTAAATGCTGCCACCGATGCCGGATGTACCAACAAAGCGTCATCGGTTCCCATGGACAGCAGCGCGTTTGGTTTGCACACTTTGACCTCCACCCAGTCGTGGTCAGATCCGCTGGTATGGGTATTGTGTCCGCGTCCGACCGCCGAACCGGGCCCGGCGACAGCCGCTGCGACTATTGATGTGAACTGGTAAACTGAGAAACACTGTTTCTGAAAGGAAAGGCGTTATCCTTCGGGTGGCGCCTTTTTTTATTCCGGGACGTGAATGCAGGTGTCATAATTTAAATACCAATAAACAAATCCGGATAAACCCTTATTTTCAGAATAAAGCCACAGGCGTAGGATGCGTCCTTATTTATTGCACGCTTATTCTTAGTTATTGTATGTTGGGAATTTTCCAATGAAATACTTTAGCTATATTCTGCTAATTGTGACTTTACGCACGGCCTGCCGGGAATATAAAACATATAAAAGAGATGACAGCAATAAAGAAACAGGATCCTCATTTTATCTGAAAAATAAAGGGAGTATTTATTATGGACAACATCACGCATATTCCACCACATGAACCCTGGTATCAAACTCCTGACGGATGGGCATCGCAGGCAGGGGGAACCACCGGCGGCGGAGAAAAACCGGAACTCGAATATTATGTCACGACGATTGCAGAGCTCCGGCAGGCTATCGATGCATCAGGCGACCGCAAAAAGCGCATCTGGGTGGGCGGTGTGATTGATGCCAGCGCAGGCGTACCCTACGTGAACCGGCAGGATCAGTCCCGGCGTGGCCGCATTTTTCTGGGCAGCAACACCACACTCATCGGCATAGACCATAACGCGAAATTTATCGAAAGCGCGCTGCTGGTTCAGGATGTCAGCAATGTGATTATCCACAATATTTTCATAGAAAACCCGGTGGATGTTGACCCGCAATTTGAGGAGGGCGATGGCTGGAATGCCGAATGGGACGGGCTGAGTATTATCCGCGCTCATCACGTCTGGGTCAGTCACGTGACCTTTACTGACGGGCGTTTCACCATGGACATGTATAAAGAAGTCGATGGCTGGAAATACGTTCAGCATGATGGCTCCCTCGATATCAAACGGGCGTCAGATTATATTACCGTCTCGAATTGCCTGTTTACATTACATGATAAGACGATTTTAATTGGCCACAGCGACAGTAATGACGCCGAAGATACCGGCAAATTACGCGTGACGTTTCATGATAATAATTTCAGCCGTATTGTGCAGCGCACGCCACGCGTCCGCTTTGGTAATATCCATCTCTATAATAATGTGTTTGATAACAATACCTCTGATCCGATATATAAATATCAGTACAGCTTCGGCGTCGGGAAAAATTCACGCACGCTCTCAGAATATAATGTCTTCAATGTCAAAGGGCTGACTGACCATTGTAAATTATATAAAGGTTTTGGCGGGGAGTTTCTGGCGGATTCCGGTTCTGTCTTTAATCAGAAAACCGGAGATTTAAATGGTTGCGGATTTACGCCCGGCGTCGAAAAACCGCCGTATGCGTATTCGCCTCATAAAGATCTGACCGAACAACTTGCCGGTGCCATCAGACAGGCGGCGGGTAACGTACACACTTACCGTATCCGGGTCTGATGAGTTTACCGGTCTGAAACGCAGCAAGGTGCAGACCTGCGTCTGTCACCTTGCTTTTTTATTCTGACTGAACAGTCAGACCGCCAGCCACTTTTTAGCGTCCGCTTTCATTTTTGATTCCAGTTCACTGCCACGGGTAGCAAACACGCGGCTGAGCGGGAACCCGCTGAGTTCCAGCAGACAGGCCAGCGCCGCATATTCACGCGGATATTTAGCGGCAATGCTTGCGTCAATTTCTACCGGCCCCAGCGGGAAGGTGAACGTCCCCATATCGTAGACGCTCTGACGGTGAAACAGCTTCCACACGCCGTCTCTTTTTTCTGCCAGATCGTAGAAGCGGTTGTGGCATTCGCAGCCGATATTCAGTTTCACGTTTTCGGCGATGATCATCGCATTGGTTTCAAGAATCGCTTTGTCACCACGTTCGTTAAAGGTCACGACGGGTGAGCCGATCATGTGTTTGGTGCGTAAATCTGACGCGCCCATCCGCATCGAGCCATCGACAAAACCGCTCGCCAGCCCTTCATACCAGGTGATTTCTATGGTGCCGTCCGGATGGAACAGGTTACGTAACTGTTCCCATTCGCCCAGATCGCGGTACATCCAGCCATTCATGAGGTCGTTAAGCGCCTGACGGTCTTGCAGTGGTTGAGTGTGCATTTTGGGGATCCTTTTACGTTGAGGGATTCAGTCTGGCGGGGTTCCGCGTTAAACTCAAATAGATAGATTTTACTGAATAATCATTTTTAATGATGAATAAGGCAATAATGGAACTCCGACACTTACGTTATTTTGTGGCCGTGGCTGAAGAAGGGCATTTTGGCCGCGCCGCCGGGCGGCTCAATATTGTTCAGCCAGCACTCAGCATGCAGATTAAAGCACTGGAAACGGAGCTGGGCGGCCCGCTGTTTATCCGCACCAGCCGTCGGGTGGAACTGACTGAAGCGGGAAAACTTTTACTGGCACAGGCCAGGCTGACGCTGGAACAGGTGGAACATACGCGGCTGGCGGTGGAACGCGCGATGCGCGGCGAGACGGGGCGGGTGCGTGTCGGTTTTGCGGGTAACGCCATTTTCAGCGGCAAAATGATTGCCGATTTACGTCGTTTCCGCCAGGCCCATCCGGATGCCGAAGTGATTATTCAGGAAATCGCGCCACAGCAGCAGGTGACGGCGATCCTGACCGGTCGCATTGATATCGGTTATACGCCGGATAACAGCACGACGGCGGATCCGCAAATCAGGGTACAGCAGGCCGGAAACTGGGAAATCATGGCGGCGCTGTGCGACGATCATCCTTTAGCCGTGCATCCGCAGCTGACCGTGGACATGCTCGCCGGACAGCCGCTGGTGCTGTATGACGCCCACGATACGCATGAAAATCTGTATATTTTGCTGGCGCAGCGGCTGGGAGAAAATTTTAACGTGGCGCACAGTTCAAACAGCACGCTGAGCGTTCTGGCGATTGCGGCGGCAGGGCTCGGGCTGGCGCTGATCCCCGCGCCGCTGCAACAGGTGAATATTCCCGGCCTCGTCTACCGCAGCCTGAACGCCCCCGAACTGACCGCCAATCTGGTGATGGTGAGCCGGGTACAGGAGCCGGGCAATGCGGTGACAGCGTATCTGGCGATGGCAAGTTTGGTATAGCCTGTCAGCGCAGTAAATGCTGCAAAGCTTCCTGCATCGGCTGGCTGGAAATCATGATAGGGCCGGTAAAGGGTGAATCCAGATCGACAATCACGTAAATGGCGGAAGCGATGGATAACGCGCCAAGGGTGATGGTGACAATCGCCAGCGCATTGCGCGGGGCAATCAGACCAAAGCTCAGAAAGATGATCATCAGCCAGAACGTCAGCATGGTAAAGAACGGCTGTGACATCGAACTGTGCGAGACTTCAATCAGCCGCCAGCGCGCCTGAATCAGCCGGTCAAACTGGCTGAGCGCCACTTCCATCACACGTTTCTGCAACGGATCCTGCGCCGGTAACTGACGCACCTGTCGCTCCGCGATATTGAGCATTTCGCCAAGCCGATAATCCTCTAACCGATCCTGAATATTTTCGGGCGGTGTTGTTTTCTGTGTGACGGTGGCCGCGGGTTTTACATCTGCGGGCCAGGTACTGGCAATCGCGGCCGCGGTATAAAGGCGCAGATTTAACCGCGCAGCGTCAGCCTCCGGCCCGTAATCGCGTAATGTGACATCAAGCTGAATGAGGTCTGCGGCGTAGCTGCGAAAATCATTGGTCAGCGTATCGAAGTTACTTTTCGCCGACGCTGTCATCAGGCTGAGCACCAGCGCGGCGAAGGTCAGCAGCATCCCGATGACCAGTTGCACCAGCTGTACGGTTTCGTGCGCTTTATGTTCCTCAGGCAACAAGGGCCGGACAACCATGCCCACCAGCGTGGCGGCCAGCAACAGCGTGAACACCAGCAAAGCAAATCCGATTTCGGTCATGCTGATAACTCCGGAAAACCGCGGGGACTAAACGGGAATGACCACCAGGAATAACGCCTCTGAGCCGGGCAGGATAAGTATAGCCAGAACTGCTTACACACAGCGCCAGTCCGCGTTTTTTTAATCAAAAACGGACTGCCGGAAACTGTGTTTAGATTTTCTTTTTATGATGGCTGAACTCTCAGTTCGAATAATCGTATTGTCTCAAAGATCTGAGATCCCCTCTCAGGCGCGGAAATTTTCTTTAAGATAATTAAAAAGCTGGTTGTTCATCTTTTTATTAAGATTGTTTTTATTATAACTCATGGCGATTTCCACCACGGGCAAGGGAATTTCACTGGTAAGAATTTTGATGTCAAAGGCATCTATGAAACGCTCAGCCAGCCAGCGGGGAACAATAGCCACCGAATCTGAAGAAGAAACATGGCTGAGGATAGACATGAAAGAAGGGCTTTTCAGAGAAAAGCTTCGTCCTGACATCAGGTTATTTTCAATATTTTTGCGGGATGTGATTGCCGGTAATTCGTCGGTATGGAGGTAACCAAAGACTTCTTGCGGGATGTCTTCTTCACGAAGTTCGGTGTGAAGACGTGGATGATTTTTTCTGCAAATAAACACCAGGTCTTCCTGACCAATCAGGAAGGACTGAGTAGAAAGCCCGAGGTTTTTACTGACGCCAAACACTAAATCGACCTGGCGAAGTGATAACGACTCACTAAAGCTGTCAACCATGTTGTCGCTGACCCGATGGACAATTTCACAGTTTATTTTTTCTTTAGCGAAAAACTCGCTGATAATCGGAATGATTTTCAGCGATAAGTATACCGGGCACTGAATGACGAGCTGATTGTGGTACTCATCATTTTCAAAATCTTCAATATTGCTGATTAGCGTTTCCAGGCTGTCCTTAATCGTAAGATGTAGTCTGGTGGCGATGGTGGTGGCTTTCAGCTTTTGCCCGTCACGCAAAAACAGGGGATCACCAAAGTAATCTTTCAGTTTTTGCAGGGACTGGCTGATGCTGGGTGAGGAGGCATTGAGCAAAGTGGCCGCATTTTTAACACTGCCGGTGGTGTAAACCGCATCTAAGACCATTAACAGGTTAAGATCGAATTTCCTGATCTTAAGGGAGACAGGGCGCTTGTGATTCGTGTCATTCATTTCCAACCTCATTGGCTGACATCTGGAGTGATTCTAATTGTAGCACCAATGACTTAGTTATCTTTTGTCTGCCCCCATCAGATGCATCCATTTTGAAAATTCTTCTTCATAAACGTAAACAATTTCTTCATCAAGGTAATTGGTTTCGTTTTTCTGGATGTAAGCCATGCAGGGAAAGGCTGCTGGCATGTTTTCAGCCAGTGCGGCTTCAATTTCCTGAGGGTTGAGCAGGGAAGGGAAGTCATCTACCCCGGCGTTAATGAGTAAAATGTACCATTCCTCATACTCTTTCTGACATCCCAGAAAGGTGATATTCATTGTCGTTCTCCGTGTTGCCCAGCTGCAAAATAATGGTCAATAATGCAGGGATTAAAGAATGAATGACAATCTCATATTTCTTAATGAATTATTTTAGAAAATACGTTCTCTTTTCTGAAGCATCTGTGAAGTTAAGATTATGTTATTTGTCAGGGGTATTTCGTTTTTCTTAATGCCGAATTAAAACATTGCGTATTTCCTAAATTATTTATTCCACTACAATCCACCCATCGCCGTTATTCATGCCGTGAATCAATCGTCCTCTGTTTAACGGAATGTCATTCTCTCTTTTCCAGGAAATATTGCTATGAAAATTAAAGCACTCACTCTTATCATCCTCGGGCTGACCCCGCTGGCTTCTCTTGCATCAGATGGTGACATTACCTTTACCGGTAAAGTGACGGCATCAGCCTGCTCTCTGAAAGGTTTTAATAACGTTGCCAGCACATCTGGCCTGATGACGCTTCCTAACGTTACCCCGGATTCTTTCTCCGGGGCTGGCGGCTATGCCGGTATGACTGACTTCACCATTGATCTCGAAGACTGTGATACCTCAACGATGAAAAACGCCCGTGTTGCCTTTAGTGGCACGCCCGATACGGTTGATAATTCCATTTTGAAAAACACCAATGCTGCGACCCCGGCAACCGGCGTCGGCGTGGCTGTTTTAGAAAATAACGGAACAACGCTGGTGGATATCAACGGCGGTCAGTCTTCCGTGTCACAGGCATTAACTACCGGAGATACATCACTGAAATTTAAAGTGGCTTATAAGGCGAATACGTCCACACCCGCTGTCACCGCAGGGAATGTTACCGCGAAGACATTTGTGGATATCACATACAATTAATTAACACTTTTGTATCCCCGTAAATAAATAACGAATAACCACCCCGACATTAAGCAGGCCAACTGTGAAAATAAATTATTGGTTTTTGATAATAAGATTTTTCATTTTTGCGCCTGCTTTTTTTTCTGTTTATTCTCATGCAGCAGAAAATGACAGTGCCTTTGATGCTGATTTCCTGCGTAAAGATACCCAGGAAATCCCTAAACAATTTTATCATCCCGAACAGA
Source organism: Rahnella sp. BCC 1045 (assembly GCF_019049615.1). Lineage (NCBI taxonomy): Bacteria > Pseudomonadati > Pseudomonadota > Gammaproteobacteria > Enterobacterales > Yersiniaceae > Rahnella > Rahnella sp. BCC 1045. The sequence continues at coordinate 17,893 of NZ_JAFMOZ010000107.1, forward strand.
CCGAAGCCGGGATTAAAACGGTCGATATTGTGCTGAACGGCCATACTCTTTTTAAAACCAAAATCGACTTTATTACGGTTAAGGGCAGTGAAAGTGCCACGCCGTGTCTGACTCAGGCATTGCTGCACCAGATGGGACTTGACCATCATCTGGATGAACTGACCAAAGCCGGTAATGAAACCTGCTACGATTTTGCGACCAAATGGCCTGATGCAAAAATCAGCTATGACGAGGCCATGCAACAACTGGTGATAACCGCCCCTCAGGCGGCGATGAACGTCGCCGGACAAAGCGAGATGATTGACCCTTCGCTGTGGGATAACGGCGTCAACGCCCTGCGTATGAGCTATTCGGGTTACGTGTATCACAGTGAAAACCGCGGCAATAACGCGGATGCCTCCACCAGCGATAACGCCTATCTCAGCCTCAATTCCGGCGTCAATCTCGGCAACTGGCGTTTCTACAGTTTCGATACGTTCAATAAATCGGACACCGGCTGGGAGCAGAACCATGACCGCGCCTACGCAGAACGGGACATTGCGTCTCTGGTTTCGCGTTTTACAGCCGGTGATGTGTACGCCAGCACCTCCAGCGACGTGCTGGGGATTTTGCCGGTACGCGGCGTCACGCTGGAAACTAACGCCCAGATGCTGCCTTCCGACACGTTCAGTTATTCTCCGGTGATCCGCGGCGTCGCGCGCAGCAATGCCCGCGTGGTTATCCGTCAGCGCGGCAACATTATCTACAGCCAGACGGTCGCGCCGGGCAGTTTTGCCATTACCGATCTTAACAACGGACAAATCGGGGCCGACTTAGAGGTGACCGTTGAAGAGAGCGACGGCTCACAGCAGCATTTTACGGTGCCGTATACTTCACTGCCCAACATGCTGCGCCCCGGCACCTGGCGTTACAGTGTGAGCGCCGGGCGGTATCGCGACGACGGCTTGTCTTATCAGCCGCTGGTCGCTCAGGGCAGCCTGCAATATGGCTGGGATAAGTTCACACTCAGCGATCTGGTGGTCACCGGCGAAGGTTATCAGTCTATGGCGCTCAGCAGCGCGTTTAATCTCGGCACGCTGGGCAGCATTTCTCTGGACTGGGCGCTGGAAAGACATCAGCAGGTTAACGACAACGCAGCCACTGAGGCAGAAAGTATCGGCGACAGTGGTCGTGCATTGCGTTTGCTGTATGCCCGCCGGTTTGACGGTTCTGACACCTCATTGCAACTGATGGCTTACCGCTACCAGACCGCAGATTTCATGGATTTTCCCGAATACGCGGGCTGGCGCTGGGGCGATGATGACACGCAGCACCACCGCAAAAATGAAATGCAGGCGACCATCAATCAGGGCTTAGGTGACTTCGGCAGCGGTTATCTGACGTTACAGCGCGACAGCTATTACGACAGCAGCGCAACCGACACCTCACTGACGCTCGGTTACAGCTTCAACATTAAAGCCGTCAACATCAGCATGAATTACAGTTATCAGGCGAATTCGGGCAATGATGGCCAGAACGCGCCTGACCGTCAGCTCTCACTGAATTTCTCCGTGCCGCTGGATATGGGCGACAGGCGCAGCCGTAATCTGTCATTTAGCACCAATAGCAGTAACCGTTCCGGTGATTCACAAATGGCGACGGTGTCGGGAACCGAACTCGACAGCACGATGAACTATTCGCTTTCCGCGCAGCATGACAGCACCGGTTACTCGCCTTCGGCGGCGCTAGCTTACCGCAATTCGATGGCGAATATGAATGTGAGCGCCAGCACCAGTCAGGACAGCCGTCAGTATTCGGCGGGGATTTCCGGCGGCGTGGTGGCTTATCGTCACGGCGTGGTGCTTTCCCAGCAACTCGGCGACACCATTGCCATTATTGAAACACCGGGGGCGGCGGGTATCAGCGTCGACGGTCAGCCGGGTGTCAGCACCAACCGTTTCGGGCGTGCCGTGGTGCCGTCCGTTTCAGCTTACCGCGACAATCCGTTGTCGCTCGATACAAGACATGCCGCGGATAACGTTGAGCTGGTTGATGGTGGCCAGAACGTGATCCCGACTCACGGAGCGGTCGTTGTCCGCCGTTTCCAGACGAAAGTAGGCCGCCGCGCTATAGTGATGTTATCGCTTTCAGACGGCAAACCTGCGCCATTCGGAGCGGCGGCATGGCAGGGCAAGGAGCAGGTCGGCATGGTGGCCGATAACGGACTGTTGTATCTCAACGGCATTCTGGCCGATGGCGGTACAACACTGCATGTGGACCTGGGCAATAACGCGCAGTGCCAGTTCGATTTACCAGGTGCCAAAGAGTCTTCTGAACCCTGGTATCAGCAAATAAATGCGGTTTGTCGCTAAGCAGAGATAAAGATGAAATTCACTAAAATTGCCGTTCCCGTATTCATGAGTTTATTACTTCTGGCAAACGCGGCCTCCGCCGCTGTCCGTCCCGCGCTGACCCGTGTGGTCGCGCTGGAAAGTGATAAAGAAACCTCTATTAAGCTCATCAACGATGATAAGTCACAGGATTATCTGGTTCAGTCCTGGATTGAAGATTTAAAAGGTAACGATAAAAACCTGCCGCTGATCCTCACGCCTCCTTTATTCAAAATCGGTGCCGGAAGGGAAGGGAAGTTACGCATGGTTATCGTGCCGGGCAAAATCCCTCAGGATCGGGAATCGGTTTACTGGCTTTGGATCCAGGAAGTGCCGCCGGTCAGTAAAGCGCAGGGCAACCAGTTACAGGTGGCCGTACGCACCCGTCTGAAAGTGTTTATCCGCCCGACGACGCTGGCAGAGAAACCGGCTGACACGCTGAACAAACTGCAATGGCAGGTCAGCCGTGAAGGCGGTAAAACCTGGCTGATTGCGAAAAACCCGACGCAGTATTACGCCAGTTTCTCTGAGCTTTCGGTCACCGCAGGCGGCAAAGCGCAGCCGGTCGCCGGTAAGAACAGCATGGTGCCTGCTAAAGGGGAAATGCGTTATGCGCTGCCTGCCGGTGTGAGTGGTAAATCCGGCTCGCTGAACTATTCAGTCATCAACGATTTCGGTGGCGAATCCCCGGTGTTACATCAGTCCCTGAATTTCTGACGGACAGCCGCACATGAAAATATGGCCTGCGTTGTTACTGACTCTTCTGGCTCCCGTTTGCAGCCAGGCGGGGGTTTTACACTGCGATATCGATTCCGGCGGTGCAGCGCCATTCTCGCCTTACACGCGTGAAAATCCGGTGGCTGTCGATCAGAACACGCCGGATTACACGGTGGTACTTGCGCTTGATTACGCCCAGTTTTTGCCAAATATGCGCCTGACCTGTACGTCGGATGGCAATGAGTTTGAAGCCCCGGCCAACTTTGACGGCACCATCAGCCTGAGTCTCAGCGCGGTCAATGACAGCGCGCTGGACTGGGCGGGTGAAGCGCAAACCACCAATAACGGCATAAAGATGAAGATGTACATCAAAGCCGTGCAGATCAGTGAAGAAACGCCGCCAGACAGCTATCCTGCGGCGCAAATGGCCAGCGGAAAACGTCTGGGTGTGGAATATCCGATTATTAATGGTAAAGACGACACCACGCTGGTGCAGTTCGGCGCGCAGTACAATGCGGGAAAAACGCTCTACAAGTACGATAAACAATACAATTTCGCCATCGAATCGATGCGTGCAGAACTGATTAAATTCGGCTGGATGGAATATCAGTCTCAGGCCGTCATTCCTCCCGGCGCGCATTTAACCTTTACCATCGACGGGCTGGGCGGTATCGCCACCGTTGATGTGCCGTTAGGTTCAGGTGTGTACATGGCCGCGCCGTCATGTTCGCTGGATAATAAGCATCAGACCGTTGATCTGGGCAATATCAGCAAAACAGGCAGCGGCACCTTTCCTCAGAAAGGGCCGCTGATCCGCTTCGGCATGGATTTTACCTGTAGCAGCTACACCAATAATGTGGAGTTTACGTTTGACGAACCCTACACCGTGATTAAGGGCCGCGACACATTGTCCACCACCAGCGTTCAGAACGGTGAAAAATTGCAGGGTCTGGAAGTCGGACTTTTTGACAGCGAAGGGAATACGGTGAGAATGGGCGTGAAACAAAATCTTGGTGTCGGACAAAAAGGCAAGAACACCGCTAATTTCCAGGCGGCGATAATCCAGACGGCGGCAAAAGTCACCGATGCCAGTAATAACGATTTTACGGGGAATTTCACCGCGAAAGCCGATGTGACGATCACCTATTACTGAGCATTATTGACGAGCACAATTTCATACAGTGAAATTTTATTGCAGGTTCAGGGGTTCATGATTTGTTCAGCCGTCGGTGGTTAAGAACAGGTCATGAGCCCCGCAATTTTTTAAGCCCCCCGTCATTCCCCCTGTTGACCGTTCCGGTCTCAACTTCATCGCTTACTCTTTCTGCTGTCAAAACAGAACCCCTGTCCATCGGGACGGAGCAGAGGGTAATTCTGTAACTCATGCGTAACTCGTAATATCCAAACTCCTCAGGCAATGAAAACTTTATTGCCAGTCATCACGTCGCCATAATTACCTGAAGAGTGGTGCACTCCGGCCATGATGACACCACCGTAGTTGAAACAAGATAAAGTCAGGGAATTATCATGGATTGCTCACAGGCCGGGAAATTAGCCCCTGCCGGTATAACGCGGGCAAACTACGCAGGTGCCCCTGCATCTCTGGAAAGAGACATCTCTGCAACTGTTCCCCTCGTTACACTGTACGGCAGGCTCTCCGCCATTTCAGTGCTATACCCACCACACCCTTTGAGACACCCCGGTTAAGCTTAACGTGAGGCATACCGGCTTTCGCATCCACGTCTGATGCGCATGATCTGCGGGTGCTGTCAGCCGATAACAGAGAATCAGCACGCAGCAGGGAAGAGTATATTTCACTCAGCTGCGGATTTAATCCGGGAACAGCGGTAGCGGTAATGCGACAGCAATTCATTGACTCAGGTATTTTGTCTGACTGAGTTGCAGAATGATTACCGGAGGAGGGCGTTTTACTGAGGACTAAAAAGAAGGGACTGTGACATTTACGCATAAAAAAACCCTGCTGGTGCAATCAGCAGGGTTTGTTAATTTAACGAACTTACGCTTAGAACTTAACTTTCAGATTCAGGTTCAGGCCTTTATCAGACGCACCGTCTTCTTTCCAGTTATACGCATCCATCCCCAGAGAGGTGTTACCCTGGCTGTAGCTGACGCCGACCTGAGACAAGCTGTTTACGCCGCCGCCTTTCTGACCGTCATCCACGTTAAAATGCTGACCCGCTGCACCCTGGAGGGACGCAGAACGCGCACTTTTGCTGTAGGAGAGGTTAGGGCCGCCTTCCACGCTGGCGGTTGCCGCCCAGCCGTTCTTACCGGCGTAGGTCAGTTCCATTCCGGCGATGGCGTCAACGGCGGTTTCGCTGCCTGCATCCATTTTCAGGTTGTAGTCGCTTGCCCCGGTTTCACTCACGCCGCCATCGCGGGTATGACGCACTTTCGCACCGATGGACGGTTTGAATTTCAGCGTCTCGCTCAGGTCATAACCCTTGCTGAACTGGCTCTTCATTTCCATGTATTGCTGTGAATTGTTGGCGTTCGCCACTTCATTCACGCTGCCGTACTGGATTGAGCGGCTGCTGTTCAGCTGATGGTTGTCATAACGCAGGGCGTTGTCCCAGCTCAGGTTGTTACCCAGATCCATTTCGTGCTCAAGACCGAAGAACTGGCTGTAGCCGCCGGTCAGACCGTTGTCCCCTGCGGATTTCACGTCGCCGTTACCGTCCAGACGCGCAATACCGTACTGCAATTTCAGGGTCTGGTTGTCTGTCAGGCTCAGTTTCTGGCTCAGGGCCATCATGTCGTACTGGGTGTTATTACCCAGTTCGGCACGCTTGTCGCCTTTCGCCACCACGTTAAAGCCCAGACCGCTTGAGGTTTCAATCGCGTTGTCTGCCAGCATGGTGAAACGGTTACTCAGCACTTTCGCTTCGTTAAACGCGGTGGTCGCCTTACTGCCGGAGAGCTGCTTCATGGCGTTGGTCACGTCTTTCGCCGTTTTCAGGTTCAGACTCTGGTAAAGGGCATTGTTGGTATAACCCGCTTCCAGTGCGCCCGCCACGCTGTTCACGCTGGTATCCGTAACCACATCGGTATAGGCCTTTTTAGTCATGGTGACGTCAACGTTGCCGCTGGCATCCTTTTTCCCTTCGGCATTCCAGACGACAGAATCAGCCTGAATGTTTTCTGCACCGGCGATATCAGAACCCACAAAGGCATCGTTGATGGTGGCGGTTTTGGCATCTGTTCCTTCGGTGAACCCGGTATCGACGGTCACTTCGGAGACATCTACATTACTGCCGTAGAATTTACCCGAAGAACCGTCGGCGTTGGTGCCCACCATGTAGCCTTTAAGCAGCGCTGGTGAACCTGTCACCTGTGACTGTGGCGTGCTGCCCATATGGATATCACTGCTATCAATGGCGCTGCCCATATAGTTCACAGTGCCTTTGTTAACAACCTGGCTCCCATACTTTTGGCCAGATGCAGTGTCGTTATAGAAGGCACGGCCAATATCGGTGTTGATATTAATAACACCGGTGGTGTCATTAATAGCTTTACCCCCGTACACTGCCTCCATAGCTACAAGCTGTGTTTCATACCGATCTTTGACGGTGCCCGCATCTGCTGTCAGTGTGATAGTGCCCTGGTTGATAACAGTGCCCCCTTCTAGCGCGGCCATACCTATACCGGAATTATTCACCGTAATATTACCGGTGTTAATTGCCTGAGCATTGTTGCCTAATCCACGTCCTTTTTGTGAAGAGCCTGCAATCATTGCGGCTCCGCGCATGTAAGAATTTGAATCCTGAATATAAACGTAAGAAGGATTAAAATTAATACTGCCTGCATTTGTGGCAATCCCCCCCTGATTGGCTGCCAGGCCATAGATTACCTGACCTTGTAAATCAATCGTCCCGGTAGCGCTATTTAGCACCTCCGCAGAGCTGATAGCTAACATTGCGTAGATGGAATTAGTTGTTGTTGCGGCAGGAAACCTTGTGTCGCCGCCTTCAGGCGATTGTCCCGCCGTCCCCTGAGCTACGATTGAGCCGTTATTTATTGCTTTAGTTCCGACATTTTGCGCTGAAACAACCGCAGATATATTATGGTCATCAAGATTAGCCTTGATAACACCATCGTTTTCAAATGAAGCCCCGTCAGTGATATTTATTGCAAACCCGCTGAGATTTCCGCCAAATGAAAGTGTTCCCTCATTGAGTATTTCACTGCCATTACCTGCTGCATTTAACACCCCGTATACTGAGGTCCCAATCGTTGGTGTGCCGGGATTTAAGGCTTGTGTGTAGTCAAATTCAGCGTCTGCTTCGATGTTTAATGTACCGCCACCCTTTATTCTGGCTAACATAGTGTTACCCGTTATGGCACTGGTGTTGTTAATGACAGACTTTCCGGCCAAATCTACCGTGCTGTTACCCGAAACATCTATGCCAATCAAATGCACGCCTTCAGAATATAAAGGGGCGCTGCCGGTATCCAATGTCAGGTTAATACCACCGTCCATTTTTACATGGTCATTCTGGCCTGAAACATCAACGCCCACCCAGACCGCTGATTTGTCATTTTCTCCCTTTTGAGGACCATCGCTTTTGATTGCTCCGGTTGCATTGGCGTTGATGGCACCTTTAATAGTGATGTCATTATTATCGCCTGTGACTTTGACACCTTCCATGTAGCCGCTGGCTATTTTGGTAATATCGGCTGAACTGACAGTCTCATTGGTTAAATTAACGTTGCCATTAATCTGAACGCTGGCGTTATTACCGTTAACGTTAACGCCGGTTCCCAGTTGCAGAACACCGGCATCATCTTTAACCGAGTTAACATTAATGTTTCCGCCTAAAGTCACATTGGCTTTTTCACCCGCAACCATCACCCCGGTCGCGTTTTTAGTGACATTAATATCACCGGTATTGTTAAAGGTGGTGTGCTCATCTGCGCCGTCGTTGACCGCGGTAATATTAATCCCGATGGAATTCAAATCCTGAACGAAGAATCTCGCCGTGGTATTAACCGTGGAATTATCACCCGCGATATCAATGCCGTGCGCAGCGCCTTTAACATAAATATCACCACCAATGTTAGCTGTGGCGTTATCCCCCGTGATAATTGCCAGGGCAGAGCCAGCGCCGTCCACGTTAGCAGTGGCGTCTTCAATAGTAATTTTGGCATCGTCGCCGTTAACAACCACGCCCTTACCGCCGCCGGAGACATCAATAATTGCAGGGTTCGTGCTGCCGCCTTTGATAGTGACATCCGCACCGCTAACCTCGATTTTGATGCCGATGGCGTTATCGGTCACAGTGGCAGAACCCTGCTCATTCACCTTAGCGTTATCACCGGTGATCACAGTACCCGTTGAACCAGAACCGCTGACCGTGGTGTCGCCGGTGTTAACGACGTTCGCGCCGTTACCGTCGATTTTGGTGCCGGTGCCACCTGCGGTTACATCCGTTTTACCGCTGTTGTTGACAACGGCATCGTCGCCTTTGATTATTGTGCCGGTGGAACCTTCGCCGGAAACAGTAGTTTCGCCTTTGTTGTCTACCCTGGCATTTTTACCGTCAATATTGGTACCGGTGCCGTCTTCGGTGACGTCGGTTTTGCCGGAGTTATCTACGACTGCGTTATCGCCGGTAATCACAGTACCCGATGAACCAGAACCGCTGGCAGTGGTGTCGCCGGTGTTAACGACGTCTGCGCCGTTGCCGTTGATTTTTGTGCCGGTGGCGCTTTCGGTCACATCGGTTTTACCGCTGTTGTTGATAACGGCATCGTCGCCTTTGATTTTAGTGCCGGTGGAGCCTTCGCCGGAGACAGTGGTTTCGCCTTTGTTATCAACCTGGCCATAATTACCGTCAATGTTGATGCCGGTGCCGCCGCTGGTAATGGTGCTTTCACCGCCGTTAATGACTTTGTCGTTATTCCCGGTGATATCGATACCGGTAGATTTTTCGCCGCTGGCCGTGGTGCCGCCGGTGTTATCGACAACAGAACCGTTCCCGTTGATGTAGGTGCCTTTACCGCCGTCTGTCGCGCCGGAACCGCCGTTGATAACCGTAGAGGTATTGTTACCATCAACAATCGTTCCTGCGGTAAATTCGCCGGATGTGCTCGAACCGTTGTCGATTTTGTTGTTTGTGCCATCACCTTCGATGAGATTGGTATGGTCGTCCGCATGAACAAATTTAGCTTCCGAATCGTAGATCCAGTAGAAGCCCTCAGTATCATCACCTCTGAGGATCAGATCGTTTCGGTCATCCACCAGCCACTTGTCACTTTCGGTGTACAGCACGGAATTGTCCGGCGCGGTCAGAACATAACGGTCGCCGTCCGGCGCATAGCTGTAGGTGACGTCGTTGAACGTAATGGTTTTCGCCGTTTTATCCAGGACTGCGTTATTGCGATAGGTTACGGTTCCCGTTGTAGGTTCAGGATCGGGAATCGGGTCAGGATCTGGAATTGGGTCCGGAATTGGATCAGGAACCGGATCAGGAATTGGGTCGGGAATCGGATCCGAATGATGGTCGTCGCCACCGCCACCGCCACCGCCGCCGCTGGCGAGGGCAATAATACCCGCAAGCGCAGAACCTCCGGCTATCCAGCCCCATAACATCTTATCATCATCATCCGAAAGACATTTTTGCGGCAGTTTTGCCTTTTGCTCTTTCGTTAAAACAGTGCCTTTAGCCGGGCATGTTTTTTCATCGACTTTTAATTTACTTTCTACTTCAGGTGCGGCAAAGGCGTTATTGCCAAGCGCCAGGGCAATACATAATGAAAGAATTTTCTTTTGCATATTCATGATAATTTCCATTTCTGCGGAGAAGTCATCGTCTTAAACAGCCTGTTATGAAAGACGGCATTGCCCTGCCCAAAAAGAGGGGAGTCAGGTTTTGTCATTGGCATACCGATGTTAATAAGCGTCATTAATAACATGTCCGGTAAGCTTGGCTTTCATTTAGAACGATATTTGAAACTGGGTTTATATCCCGAAAAACAGAGTATCACGATAAACAAATTAGGAATCGGCTTAATTAACAAGCAAACCGAATTGATTATTTAAGCATATCTTAATTCACAATTGCTTAATAAGTCATTTAGTAAAACTAAAAGGTATCACCGCAATTAATGCGTTATTATTACTTTACTATTGACTCAGAAAATAATATTTATATCCCGCTTATTCGGTCAGACGGGCTTTTCTTATACTCCTTTGGTCGTAAATAGTCATCTCAGGAAAAAATGAAAACTAAAGTATTTAAACCAGGGGCGTACGCGACAATACTGTGTGCCTTATGTACCGGCGGTGCCTTCGCGTCAACCTCTACGGTCAGCAGTTTCCATTATCAGGATGATCCTGCTTCTCATTTTGCAGGGCAACCTGTTTTGGAAACACTTCCGGAAATGGGAACGTCCGCTGGCAGCACGCTCAGTGTGGCTCAGGAAATTAAGATGGGAGACTATTATGTCCGGCAGATGCGGGCAGCGACACCGATTATTGACGATCCCCTGCTGGTGGAATATCTCAATCATCTGGGGCAAAATTTAGTGAGTCAGGCTAAATCTGTCAGGACGCCGTTTCATTTTTATCTGGTAAATAATAATGAGCTTAACGCTTACGCCTTTTTTGGCGGAAATGTGGTTTTGCATACCGGATTATTTGCCGCGACAGAGGATGAATCACAACTCGCCTCCGTCATGGCACACGAAATATCACACGTCACGCAACGTCATCTGGCACGGGCAATGGAGGATCAGCAAAAGAATTCTCCTCTGACATGGGGCGGTGCGTTTGGTGCAATTTTACTGGCGACTGCCAGTCCGCAGGCCGGAATGGCAGCCCTGACTTCCACCCTTGCAGGTTCACAACAGGGGATGATCAGTTTTACTCAGGCCAACGAACAGGAAGCGGACCGGATAGGCATTCAGGTACTTCAGCGCGCCGGTTTTAATCCCCAGGCAATGCCATTGTTTCTGCAAAAACTGGCCGATAAATCCTCTTTCGCAAGTAAACCTCCTGAAATGTTGCTGACGCATCCGCTCCCTGAAAGTCGTTTGTCCGATATGCGTAACCGGGCGAATCAGATGCCCGCAGTGGTACGTGCATCTTCATTAGATTTTATGCTGGCAAAAGTCAGAGTGCTGACGATGTATAGCGAAGATCAGACAGTCGCTGACGAGTATATAAACACCCTAAATGCAGGGCAGGCAGACGAGGTGTTAGCCGCACTTTACGGTTCTGCTATCCAGAGTTATCAGGCAAAAAAATACGACCAGGCCGATGTGGCCATTCGAAAACTGTTGAGTGCTTCACCCGGCAACGCCTGGTTTCTGGATATTGCCACTGATAATGATATTGCCCGTAAAAAAGCCGGGCAGGCTGCACAACGCCTGGAAAAGGCGAATGCGGCAACTAAAAATAATCCGGTGCTGATCTTAAATCTGGCTAATGCCGAAATCGAATCCGGCATGTATGCGAAAGCAGATCCCCTTTTAGCGGCTTATACCTTTGCGCATCCTTCAGAACCTAACGGATGGGAGATGTTAAGAAAGGTCTCTGCTCTTGAAGGATACAGAAGTAAAGAGCTTGCCGCCTGGGCGGAGAGCAGGGCGCTTAAAGGAGATTTAGAACAGGCCATTGAGCTTCTGACTCAGGCCAGCGGAATCTTACCGAAGGGAAGCCTTGAACAGCAAAAATATCTGGCGAGGATTGACCAGTTCAGGGATCTGCAGCGAGCATTTAAAAACTACAAATAGACATTATTTGATTACGGAAGGTCAATGTGATGCATCTCAACTTAAGCAAGGCAGATATTGCCAGGATCCTTATTTTTAACACGGTGATGAAAACGAAAAGCATGACCCAGACGGCTCATGCCTTAAACATTTCACATTCCAGCGTTTATATGGCAATCAAAAAGCTGCGGGTATTATATAACGACGAACTGTTTGTTCATGATAAAAAGGGGCTTTTACCAACAGAGTTTGCTAACCGCCTGCATACCGAAATGCTCGGACTTCACAATTCCCAGCTGAAGGTGCAGGCTAGTGCGGATAGCTCCCACCGTACTCATTTTATTTTTTCATGTGCCCCCCATCTTGCGGCGACCGTTATCCCTTTGACCTATCAGGTGATGCAGGAAACCCTGTCCTTCTCGCTGGAGCATAAGCCTCTCCCTGATACGCCTGAGGCCAGAATCGAATTATTATTGAATAATAAGGCGGATGTCATTTTTGATTATGCGCCTGTTCAGCACGACGATATTTACTTTAAAAGATTGTTCACAGAAGATTATGCCATTGTCTGCCGGAAAGAACATCCGCGATTTTCAGACGCCATTTCCCTGAAAGAGTTTTATCAGGAAAAACAAGCAGCCGTCGGATGCTTATCCAGATTTGATAATTTAATCCAGGAAAGCAATACAGATAACGTATTTTTCTCAAGCCATTATTATCTCGTACTGCTATCAATGGTAGAAGTGAGTGATATCATTTGCGTCATTCCTGTTAACATCTATTTGAAATTACATGCTTCTTTTAATATTAAGTCACTGAGTTACAGATTCAAAGTCAATACCAAAAAAACCTACCTGTATATAAACTATTTGAAAGACCCCACACGCATTAAAGATAAAGACGTATTGCTCAAGAAAATTGAAAAAATGCATTAACCCTCAAGATATGAATTTTGATGACTGAGCAGTGGACGAGAATAGCCCTGTGACATACTCAGGCTATTCTTTCCACTTTGGTGGATTTTAGATTTCTTTATGCTTATTGAGTATGGCTAAAAGTTCCAGAAAGTGTGGGCTTTTTAAGGAAGCCTTATTGTAAGTGATATACATCGTGACGGGTTCCGGGCAAAAATCACAGTCCAGAATTTTAATATTAAAGCTTGATGCAAATTTTTCAGCAAACCAGACCGGCACGAAACTGACGACGTCAGAGTTTTCAACGATCGCCGCATTCACAATGATAGAACTGCTGCTAAAGAAGAAGTTACGCTGCCCCAAAAAGTCCATGATACCCGTCTGGGTGCGTTTTACATTTTCGGAACCTGCATTTAATAAGGTTGATGATTCAATCGCCATCTCATCAAACGTCAACGTTGACCCTAATCTTGGATGATCCTTCCTGCAAATAGGAACGGTATGCTCAATAAGATAAGGTTCCACAACGGTCGAAAAGTTATAATAAGGCCTGGTATCAAAAACGATATCTGCTTTTCTGTAGGTCAGGGCATCTTCTATCGTATCTAACAACCCATCCGTACTTATATGGCTGATTTCACAGTTAAGTTTTTCATTGAGGATCTCAGATGTCAGCTTGGGCAAAATGCGCATAGCTGCATAGGGAGTGGAATGAATGACAAATTTATTTTTCGCTGCTGTGTCTTTGAAATAGTCCAGACTACTGAGCAACTGCCCGAATCCGGAACTTAACTGGTTGTGTAAATTTTCTGCGACCGTCGTTGCCACAAGGCCTGAACCTTCGCGCAGAAAAAGAGGATCAGAGAAGAAACTGCGAAGTTTTGTCAGCGACTGGCTGACAGCGGAAGGACTGATGCAAAGCAATTTCGCCGCCTTTGAAACACTTTTATAGGCATAGATTGCTTCAAAGTATAAGAGAAGATTTAAATCAAAACCCCTGGCTCTGGTGATGTTTTCAATAAAAGATTTCTCTGTCATCTGTCATTTCTCTAATGAGTGAGGCAAAAGTTTGACATTTCTCCGGGGACATTCTTAATAATAGCATAAAGATGTAAAAAAGATATGCACGCACTGTATTTACCCTCCGTAATAAGAAAAAACAAAATGAAGATAAATGAGTGATCACTCTGCTTTTCGTGGAAATACTACTACCTCCCTCTGATTTAATGCATCAGTCCTACTTTTCGGGGTTGAAAACTACACGGGAAGAGGTAACTGCATATGCATTTCATTATTAATTAGATTCTGTTATTTATTAACGTTACGTGAATACAATAAGTTTTATGCCTGTGGCTTATCCGGATGTTTTTATATTCAAACTGGTATTGAATTTTCTAATAAAAATCTTAACCCGCTTCTATACTGGTCAGGACGATGGTATGTAGTTAATTTTTTTTCATAGGTGTTTTTTATCTTGCGTTGTCGAATGTCTTTTTGCGGATATAGAATGCGCTCACTGAAATCAGGGGCATTATTCATATGAAATATGTTCATTGCTTATGGTTTCTGAATGTAAGGAGGGAGGAATGATGAACAAGGAGAGGCTTTTTGGTTTTAGCATAGGAAATAACATCATTGTTGATATCCAGAGGAACATTGTTTTTGGAATAATTCACGGAAAAAATCCAGGCAATTACTTTAAGAACAACAATGATGCGCTTGCTGATCTATATGCTGGAGACGTCGGGTCACCGAATCGTATCGAATAACGAAATCATGATTCAGGTTTGGGAAAATCACCAGGTAAGCGCATCCAGTCAGCGCTTCTGGCAGGTCATGCGTGAATTAAAAAAAAAGCTCTCGCTTCCGGGATTGCCCGAGGAGTTTATTATGCGCATTGAATCGAAGGGGTATTTTCTTAAGTGTATAGACCATGACAGTCAGAAACTTAGAAGTTTTTTCGGATGGTTTTTAATTGCGGATTTTTGAGTCTTTTAGGGACATTTGGGGGGCACTAAGTCATCGAACCCGCATGACCCCAAATCTGACCACCAAATTCTCCCGATGCAGAGGGAAAACTAAAAATGCATCGGGAAGATTTTTCACGCTAACTTATTGAATCTAAATCACATAAGGATTCGCAAAGCGGCATGAAAACAAGAATTTGGCTCCTCTGACTGGACTCGAACCAGTGACATACGGATTAACAGTCCGCCGTTCTACCGACTGAACTACAGAGGAATCGTGTGAACGGGGCGCATAATAACGGGTGATGATGTCGTTGGCAAAGGATTTTTTACATCTGCGTTTTTATGGCGACTATTTGTTCAGGTTATTAAAAAACAAGCAAAAAAGTCTGCTCTCCTTCAAATTTATTGAATCCTTATGTTAAACAAATGATATTTATTCTCATCCTGGATCGCGTAGAGTGAATCTATTATTGCGGCCTGGCGGAAAGGGCCTCTTTGCGGATTATCTCCCTGAATATGAGGATGAATACTCGATGAAAAATATTGGATTTTTATCATTTGGTCACTGGACGCCATCGCCACAGTCCGGCACCCGTTCGGCGGCTGACGCTTTGCTGCAATCTCTCGATCTGGCGGTCGCCGCTGAAGAACTGGGTGCGGATGGCGCGTATTTTCGCGTGCATCACTTTGCGCGTCAGCTGAGTTCGCCGTTCCCGCTGCTGGCCGCGATTGGCGCGAAGACCAGCAAGATTGAAATCGGCACCGGTGTGATCGATATGCGTTATGAAAATCCGCTGTATATGGCCGAAGACGCCAGCGCGGCAGATCTGATTTCCGGCGGGCGTTTGCAGCTTGGGATCAGCCGGGGTTCACCGGAGCAGGTGATTGATGGCTGGCGTTACTTTGGTTATCAGCCTGAAGAAGGTGAAACCGAGGCGGATATGGCGCGTCGCACGACGGAAAAGTTCCTGGACGTGCTGCGTGGTGAAGGTTTCGCGAAACCGAATCCGCAGCCGATGTTCCCGAATCCGCCGGGTTTACTGCGACCTGAACCTTATTCCGAAGGTCTGCGCGACCGCATCTGGTGGGGCGCGGGTTCGAATGCAACCGCAGTCTGGGCGGCGAAGCTGGGCATGAACCTGCAAAGCTCGACGCTGAAAGATGATGAAACCGGCGAGCCGTTCCACATTCAGCAGGCGGCGCAAATCCGGGCGTACCGCGCAGCATGGGCCGAAGCGGGGCATACACGCGCGCCGCGCGTTTCTGTCAGCCGCAGCATTTTTGCGCTGATGGATGACCGCGACCGCATGTATTTTGGCGGAGGCGGCAACGACGGTGACAAAGTTGGTTATCTTGATGAGAAAACCCGCGCCATTTTCGGGCGCAGCTACGCGGCGACGCCGGACAGGCTGATTGAACAGCTCAAACAGGATGAAGCGATTGCCGAAGCGGACACGTTATTGCTGACCGTGCCGAATCAGCTGGGCGTGGATTACAATGTGCATGTTATTGAATCAATCCTGAAACACGTAGCACCGGCCATGGGCTGGCGCGACTGAACGGCCTGAAATCAACCGTTAAGCCGTAGAAATACTCTGCCCGCCGGGTTTCCCTGAGCGGGCATTTTTGCGTCTGCCGGGGCGTTAACAGCCCGCATTCATGAATACAGCTCATAATCTCTATCCGATCCCCTGCCATTATCTCGCGCCATGAACCCGCTAGTATAAAGTCCTCTCCTTATTTCCCGATGGAACACCATGACTGATTCTCAGGCACGATCGCAGATCGCTACCGGAAAAACGACCGGCCTCACGTTTGTACTTATTCTCAGCGCATTAATGGCTTTCACGTCTTTATCGACCGACATTTATTTACCCGCCATGCCGCTGATGGCGAAGGATTTACAGGGCGACGCGGAACTGACCATCACCGGATTTTTAATCGGTTTTTGTATTGCACAGCTGATCTGGGGGCCGGTAAGCGATCATTTTGGGCGTCGTCTGCCGCTGTTTATCGGCATGGTGTTGTTCGTCATCGGTTCTGCCGGTTGTGCGTTATCCACGGATATCGGACAGATTGTTTTCTGGCGTGTCTTTCAGGCGCTGGGCGCATGCACCGGCCCGATGCTGGCGCGGGCGATGATCCGTGACCTGTTCAGCCGCACCCGCGCGGCGCAAATGCTTTCGACGCTGATGATTATCATGGCGATCGCCCCGATTGCCGGGCCGCTGCTGGGCGGGCAGATGATCAAAGTCACCTCCTGGCATTCTATTTTCTGGCTGCTGGCGGTGTTCGGCACACTCATGCTGATTTCCCTCTTCTGGTTGCCGGAAACCTTACCGCAAGAAAAGCGCGTGAAAGCGTCGCTGAGGAGCGCTTTCCGCAATTACTACACATTGCTGAGCAACACGCAGTACATGCGTTTTACGTTATGCCTGACGTTCTATTACGTCGCGGCGTATGCGTTTATCACCGGCTCACCTTTCGTTTACATCACCTACTTCGGCGTCGAACCGCAACATTACGGCTGGCTTTTTGCTGTCAACATCGTCGGGCTGATGGCAGTGAGCATGGTCAACCGGCGTCTGGTGCATCGTTATCCGCTGGAGACGTTGCTCAGGTTCGCCGTGTGTATTGCGATGCTGGCCGCACTGATGTTGGCGCTGGTCACCGGCACGGGGATCGGCGGGATCGGCCTGATTGCGGCGGCGGTATTTGTTTTCTTTGCGATGAACGGCGTTATTGCCGCGACGTCAACAGCCGCCGCGCTGGACGCCGTGCCGAACGTTGCCGGTTCTGCCTCTGCGCTGATGGGGTCGTTGCAGTACGGCAGCGGGATTATCTCTTCATTGTTGCTGGCGCTGCTCAGTGACGGGACGCCGTGGACGATGGGCTGGATTATCGCGGTATTTACCGTAGCCAGCGCCGTGATGGCACTGACTACGCGAGGGACTAAAACGGCGGGTTAGATATTTTTATCAAAGAAGGTATCGAGTTTGGTCATTGCCTGATCGACATAACGCGGCACCCAGTACGTCCCGATGTGCGTCGCGCCTTCAGGGTGAGATCCTCTCCAAAATGATGATTGCCTAACAGGGGTGGGATAGGAATTTCAACAGCGACGCGAACGTGGTTGAAGTCGCGATTAAACGCCTGCGCGCCAAGAATCACTTTTTCTGTCACCGCTCAGGTTCCGGCCAGATGTCATTTGCCGCGCCGCCCGTCACAACAGGAGCCTCAACAATGAACCCGCAATCCAGCGTTTCCGAAACATTGTCTGCACGTCAGCAGGCCATTCCTTTAATCGCCGCGTTTATGGCAGGCAGCCAGATGGAAAAACTCAGCGTCGCGCTGAATCAGGGGCTGGACGCCGGGCTGACCGTTAACGAAACCAAAGAAATCCTTGTGCAGCTCTACGCATACACCGGTTTTCCGCGCAGCCTAAACGCATTAACCGAACTCATGAAAGTGGTCGAAGCCCGCAAACAGCGCGGCATTCGCGACGCTGAAGGCTTGGAGCCGGTAAGCCCGATCCCGGTCGGGGAAGAACTCCGCCGTACGGGAACCGCCAGTCAGACCAAAATCTCCGGTGCGCCGGTGCAGGGCCCGTTGTTTGATTTTGCGCCGGTGATTAATCAGTTCCTGCAAACGCATTTATTCGGCGACATTTTTGCACGCGACAATCTGGACTGGCAGAGCCGCGAACTGGCAACGGTCGGGGCGTTAGCCGCCACGCCCGGCGTTGAAGCGCAGCTGTTATCCCATACGCGGGCAAGTTTGCGCGTCGGGCTGACGGCGGAGCAGTTGCAACTGCTGGCGCAAACCCTGCGTGAGAATGGCGAAAACGAAGCGGCGTCCCGCGCTGAACATGCCCTGCAACGGGCCACTGTAAAATAAAGGAGAAGGCGATGTCAGAAGAACATGATCCGGCGCGCAGAATCTTGCTCACCGCGCTGGCGGGGTTAACGCTCGCCAATGTCCCGCTGGTCGCGGCGGCCAGCGATAACACCAACGTACTGAGCAACAACCGCACGCTGGTGGTGTATTTCACAAGAAGCGGCAACACGCGCGTGATTGCGGGCGTTATCCACCGCAGCCTGAAAACCGATCTGTTTGAAATCGAACCCGCTAAACCCTATCCGGAAGATTATTTCCAGACCGTCGCGCAGGCTAAAAGCGAACACGACCGGGGAACGCTGCCCGTCTTAAAAAATACCGTTCCCGACATGGCGGGTTATCAGACGGTGTATCTGGGCTTTCCCGTCTGGGGCACCAGCGTGCCGCCGGTGGTGCAGACTTTCCTGAGCACTCACGATCTCGCCGGTAAGTTACTCATCCCGTTTATTACCCACGGCGGCTACGGAAAGGGCGACAGTGAAGACGTCCTCGCGCGACTGGGGGCGGGCGCAAAACGCGAAAAACCGCTGGTCATTGAAGGCAGTCAGGAAAGAAGAACCACAGAAACCGTCACCAGCTGGCTGGAAACTGTACGCAGCTGATAACGCAGATAAGGAGGCGTTAACCGTGAAGACATTTTTAAAAACACGGGTATTGGGTAGGGCGGCGTCCCCGGCTGGTATACCGCCATGAAAAACAACAAGGTGAAAGCCATTGTGGCCTTCGAGCCGGGCGCGGGCGGGAATTAATGAATTCGGCTAATGAACCCTATCGTATTAGGGCCTCTAATCCGATTAATCGCTCTGCGTTATGCTTATCTCAGGCACAACACTCAAGGATAACGTCATGCAAACAGTGAATCTGAACAACGGTATTGAAATGCCCCTGCTGGGCTTTGGTGTCTTCCAGATGACGGACGCCGCAGAATGTGAGCGTGCCGTTATCGATGCGATTGAAACCGGCTACCGCCTGATTGATACCGCCGCGTCTTACCAGAATGAAACGCAGGTGGGCAACGCGCTCAAACAAAGCGGCATTGCGCGCGACGAGCTTTTCGTCACCACCAAACTGTGGTTACAGGGCGCAAGTTATGAAGGCGCAAAAGCGCAATTCGAGCGGTCGCTGAACCGGCTGCAACTGGATTACGTCGATTTATATCTGATTCATCAGCCGTATGGTGACGTTCACGGTGCATGGCGCGCAATGGAAGAGTTGCATCAGGCGGGGAAAATCCGCGCGATTGGCGTGAGTAACTTCCAGCCGGATCGTCTGGCAGACCTGATGGCCTTTAATAACGTCGTTCCTGCGGTCAACCAGATTGAAGTGAACCCGTTCAACCAGCAGCTGCACGCGGTGCCGTGGATGCTGAGCCGCGGGATCCAGCCGGAAGCCTGGGCACCGTTTGCGGAAGGCAAAAATGGCCTGTTCCAGAATCCGGTATTAGCGGCGATTGGCGCAAAATATGGCAAAAGCGTGGGGCAGGTTGTTCTGCGTTGGGTATTCCAGCGCGGCATTGTTTCGCTGGCAAAATCAGTGCGCAAAGAGCGTATTGTAGAAAACATCAATGTGCTAGATTTTGAACTGAGTCAGGACGAAATGATTAAAATCAGCGCGATGGACACGGCGACCAGCGCTTTCTTCTCACACCGTGACCCGGCAATGGTTGAATGGCTGACGGCGCGAAAACTGGATGTCTGATATCACCGGTTTATAAAAAATCCGCGACACTCAAAAGGCGTCGCGGATTTATCTATTCTGAATAACGCAGCGCATCGATCAGCAGTGCAAAAGCGGGCGGATGCTGTTTCCGGCTCGGGTAATAAAGATAATAACCGGGGAAATACGGGCACCATTCTTCCAGAATCTGCACCAGCTCGCCCGATTTTACGAGATCGGTAATCATATCTTCCGGCACGCAGGCAATACCAAACCCGGACTGCACGGCATCGATTCTTTCGGACAGCAAGTTGAACGTCAGCTGCCCTTCAACCCGCACGCGCAGCGGTTTTCTGTCCTTCTCAAACTCCCAGTGATACACGCCACCGGCGGTCGGTAAACGCATATTAATGCACTGATGATTCTGCAAATCATGCGGCGTCTGCGGAATGGGATGCTCCGCGAAATAGGCCGGGGAGCCGACCACCGCCATACGGATGTCCGGGCCGATTTTTACCGCAATCATATCCTTATCGACGCTTTCGCCCAGACGAATGCCCGCGTCATAACGCCCCTCGACGATATTCACAAACCCGTTATCGACGACCAGCTCGATACTGATTTCAGGATACTGTTTCAGAAACGGTTTCAACTTCGGCCACACCAGTTTGCGCGCCGAGTGTTCTCCCGCCGAAAGGCGGATATTCCCCGAGGTCTTGCCGTTCAGATGCAGCAGCGTTTCCAGCTCCTGCTCAAGATCTGCCAGCCGTGGCTCGAGGCAGGCGATAATGCGTTCACCTGCTTCCGTTGGCGTCACGCTGCGGGTGGTGCGCGTCAGAAGACGGATATTCAGACGCTCTTCCAGCGCTTTTATCGCGTGGCTGATGGCCGATTGCGAAACATCAAGCTTACTCGCCGCCTTGGTAAAACTTCTCTCGCGCGCTACGACAAGAAACATCTGCAATTCATTAAAGTTTTCTTTCAGCACGGCCATTACCTTTTTCAATACGATCAGCTGCATACCATTAGGCCTGACTAACAATTAAATCATAAAATGGTATAGTCAGCTTCGTTTAACACGAGAGATTCATCAATGCGACGGAAGAATATCAGTGATATTCAGGCTTTTATTGCGGTTGCGCGCGAGAAAAGTTTCACCAAGGCAGCCGCCCAAATGGGCATCTCCCAATCTGCGCTGAGTTATACAATTAGAACTCTCGAAGCTCAACTGGGTCTGCGTCTGCTCACGCGAACGACCCGA
Organism: Rahnella sp. BCC 1045; assembly: GCF_019049615.1. NCBI lineage: Bacteria > Pseudomonadati > Pseudomonadota > Gammaproteobacteria > Enterobacterales > Yersiniaceae > Rahnella > Rahnella sp. BCC 1045. Next base: position 39,413 of record NZ_JAFMOZ010000107.1, read on the forward strand.
AGTGTCTCTGTCACGGAAGCAGGGGAACGTATGCTCAACCGCATCGGACCTCACTTTGACGAAATAGAAAATGAAATTACGGCACTTGGCGAATTGCGCGAAAAACCCGCTGGCACTATACGGATAACCGCTGTAGAGCATGCTGCAGAAACGCTTCTCTGGCCCAGACTGGCTCCGCTGCTTCTTGAATATCCTGATTTGAATATAGAGATCGTGAGCGAATACGGACTCAAGGATATTGTTGCTGAGCGTTACGACGCTGGCGTCAGGCTGGGTGAGCAGATTGATCAGGACATGATTTCCTTACCACTTGCGTCACATTCACAGTTTGCCGTGGTAGGCGCACCCTCTTACTTTTCCGGTAAAAAACTTCCGGTTACTCCTCGGGATCTCAGTACTCACAGTTGTATCCGGCTAAAGCTCCCCACAGATAGTGGCTTTTACTCCTGGGAGTTTTACAAGGACGGCAGTGAAATCAACGTTCGTATCGAGGGTAGAGGCACCTTCAGCACCATAAGTATGATGCGTCAGGCGGCTGTTGATGGGCTGGGTCTTGCTTACCTGCCTGAAGACACAGTAGATAGCCTGATTAAGGAAGGCCAGTTGATTCAGGTTCTTGCTGACTGGTGCCCGCGCAGACCGGCTTATCATCTTTATTATCCCAGTCGCCGGCAGCATTCTCTGGCATTTACGTTAGTACTTGAAGCACTGCGCTACCACAAAGGCTGATATCCATCCTCCATGGCACCATTAAGAAAGCTGCCTTCTAAGCTCATGCTAAATTAAGCATATTATCTCTTAATGAAGCCGGAAGTATGATGATGACTCAATTTGAATAAAGTCTCTGACTACCTGTTCCTGATCCCTGATTTTAACGAGATATCCTTATGACAGATAAAAAAGTATGGCTGATCACCGGCGCAGGTCGTGGTTTGGGCCTTAATCTTGCCAGGGCAGCACTGGCTGCCGGACATATTGTTATTGCCACCGGCCGCGACCCGGCCAAGGTGACCCGTGCGCTAGGCCAACACGACTCGCTGCTGATTTTAAAACTCGATATCACCTGTTTCGAGGATGCTGAAATAGCGGTTGCCGTTGCGATACAGACATTCGGGAAAATTGACGTTCTGGTTAATAATGCCGGGAACTTTTTTGCCGGATTTTTTGAGGAACTTAGTCAAACGCAGGTACGCAACCAGATTGATACGCTCCTCTTTGGCCCAATGAACGTCACCCGCGCGGTATTACCGGAAATGAGAAGCCAGAAACAAGGTCTGATTATTACGTTGTCTTCAACGGCCGGGATCGGCGGTATCGCTTTTTGCAGTGCCTATTGTGCCGCTAAATTTGGTGTGGAGGGATGGATGGAATCATTGGCACTGGAGGTGAAAAAATTTGGCATTAACAGCATGCTTGTTGAACCCGGATTTTTCCGTACAGAGTTGTTATCCAATTATTCAACTCAGTATGCCGAACTCTCAATCAATGATTATGCCGACGATACCCGGGCGACAAAAACAGCATGGCAGGGCATGGACGGAAAGCAGGGAGGCGATCCCCAAAAACTGGCCGAAGCACTGATTCAGCTTGCTGAACTTGAACACCCACCGGCGCGTTTTGCGGCCGGAGCTGACGCAGTAGAAACTTTTGAAGCAAAAGCTAAAACTCTTAATGATCAAGCTAATGCCTTACGTGAATTATCTTCTTCACTCTCTTTAGATACTGATTGATTACGGGTTATTGATTGGGAGCCGCTAAAGTGGCTCCTTAAATCGAGATGCATTTTTATTTACAGATAACGTCCGCTCTTCGCTCATAGCCTACTGTGCCTGTCACAATAGAAAATTAACGTGTGAATATTTGTCACTGCACTCAAAGTTTCATTTCCATTTATGACGAGAATATCATACTTTTATCAATCACCTGGCACCGTCCAGTCGCTTAGCTACGGCACCGCCCATCGCTATGCTATTGATTAACAATCACGAGGTTGATCATGCAGCATCCCGTTAAATTTGGTCGTATAGCAGCCGTAATACCCGTAAAAAACATCAAAATTTCCAGTGAGTTCTACATCAATGGACTGAGTTTCAATGATGTTTTTGCAAATGGAGACCCTGTGGGCTTCATGATATTAAAGCGTGAAGACGCGGAGCTACATTTGACTCTGCAGCCACAGCACAAAGCGCCTTCCTTTCCCGTCGCGCACCTTCTTGTAGATGACGCAAATGCACTTTATACCCAATGTCAGAATATCGGTGCCAAAATTATCAAAGGCATACAAGATAAAGATTACGGCATTCGGGCATTTGTTTTCGCTGATCCCGATGGAAATCGAATAGACGTTGGACAGATTCTGAGGAAGTAATTAAGAGTAGTCTTTGCGCAAATCGGTCGCCAATAAATGGCGACCGAACTGACAGGGAAAGATATGGCATGCTCCCCGCTGATTAACACACGGTAATGCTGTTAATACCTGTGGTGATTCATTACATCCACTTTTCGCTCATAGCTGGCATGGCGTGCAGACTATAAAACGCATTCCGGGGCACCCTTCGACAGCAAGACTTAAGTATTCAAAAGCAAGATGTCCCTCATCTGGATGCGTAATACGTTTGATCGTCGAAGGGAGTTGTAAAACGTCATGACGCGGCCACCAGGCCCGAAACTCCGGGCTTTCTTCTTTCAGCAATGAGATAAGTCTCTCAAAGTCAGGATCCCCAACATAATGAGCACAGTCAGATCTGAACATGGCGAGTGAAAGGGGAGCCAGCGTGTCCCAGTCAGCGAGGATTTGGCGGTGCGACTGACTGGTAAACATCATATGCATTAAATTCCGATGGTCCCCCTCCAGGCTGCCAAAATCACCAAATACCCGGACAGCATCATCATTCCAGGCCAGGATATCCCACCGACAACCCAGCACATAGGCAGGTTGACCGACCAATGCCTTAAGCATTCTTGTCAAAGAATCAGGGACATGTTCCTTTGTTTTTGGTTTTTCCTCGGAAGAGGATATTGCTGCAAGAGTAAAAAGATGATGTTTTTCTGCCGGGTCAAGCTGAAGAGCCCTTGAGATGGCATCAAGCACTTCAACCGAGGGACGTACATCGCGTCCTTGCTCAAGCCATGTATACCAAGTACTCCCTATATCGGCAAGTTGCGCAACTTCCTCACGGCGGAGCCCCGGGGTGCGCCGCCGAAACCCCGATGGCAGCCCGACTTGCTCGGGCGACAACCTGGCCCGACGGGACTGCAGAAAACTCCCGAACTCCCTGAGCCGTGAGCGGTGTTTGTCAATTTTAGCATCCGACATTTACTTTCCCCGGGTAGTGCTGATACCAGGATAATACCAGTACTGGTTAGCGTCTTTGAGATGATTAAACTCTTCATCAGTTTCTCTCTATCGGAGCAAATACCATGACTGATGAATCTAAAATTATCTTGATTACAGGTTCAACGGACGGCGTTGGCCGGAAGGTGGCTGAACGACTGGCTGTCTCCGGGAATAAAATACTCATACATGGACTTAACCATCAACGCGGTGAGGATGTCGTTCAGTTTATTCGTAATCAGGGCGGTGACGCCACCTTCTTTCACGCAGATTTTTCCTCGCTTGATGGGGTCAGACAGCTTGCGGCTGAAGTCCGTCAGGAGCATTCCAAACTTGATGTACTCATAAACAATGCAGGAATAGGTGTTTCGGGAAACTGGCCGGGACGAACAGAAAGTGTTGACGGATTCGAGCTACGTTTTGCAGTGAATTATCTTGCAAGTTTTCTGCTAACCCGCCTTCTGCTGCCTGCACTTTTCTCTGCTGAAAAAGCACGTATTGTCAATGTGTCCTCCGCTGGTCAGCAAGAAATAGACTTTGAAAATATCATGCTGACTCATCATTACAGCGGGGAACGTGCGTACTGCCAAAGCAAACTCGCCCTGATACTTTTCACTTGTGACCTTGCCCTGGAACTCGGTAGCAGCAACATCGCGGTTAATGCTCTGCATCCTGCTACCTATATGAACACCTCTATGGTTAAAAATGACGGCATGCCGGCTCTAAGCAGCGTTGAAGAAGGTGCTGATGCCATTCTTCAGCTTGCCATTTCACCCAGTACCGAAGGACAAACAGGTCTTTATTTTGACCGGTTTTTACCCGGTCATCCGCATCGACAAGCGTTTGACATGGCCGCACGCACGGCATTAAGGGCTACAAGTTTCGTCCTTACCAACCTGCAGGACCCGATGCAACAACAGGGTTAACAAACTGTAATATCCTAAAAAAGGAGTATCAGTATGTCACAGCAAAACATCGTAATTATCGGCGGTTCATCCGGGATAGGCCTTGCCACAGCCCGTCAGCTTCTCAGCGAGGGTCATAAGGTCACCATCGCAGGACGCAGTTCTGCTCGGCTGGAAGAAGCAGAAAAATCGCTGACAGGAGAAATTCATACGCTGAGACTCGATGCGGCTAACGAGGAAGAACTGCAGGAAGCTTTCAGCTGTATTGGCAGTTTTGACCACCTCGTCCTGGCACTGGGAAGCAGCAAAGGAGCCGGGCCTTTTCCATCCGTTTTACTGGCTGACGTAAGGGCCGGGTTTGAGGAGAAATTTTACGCGCATTTTGCCACAGCCCAGGCCGCAATCCCTTATCTTCGTAAGAATGGAAGTCTGACTTTTGTCAGTGCGGTAACTGCACATGCCGCCATGCCCGGTACAGCGGGGATTGGTGCAGCAAATGCAGCTGTCGCAGCACTTGTGCCTACCCTGGCTTCCGAATTACGGCCACTGAGGGTTAACGGTGTGTCTCCGGGGGTGATTGACACCCCCTGGTGGGATTTTCTTTCAGAAGAAGATAAATCAACTGCGTTTAATGAATATGCAGGATCAACACCAGTAGGCAGGGTGGGCAACTCTGATGATATCGCTGAAGTGATTCGTTTCTTAATTACGAATACGTTTGTTACAGGACAGACGATTATCTGTGATGGAGGCCTGAAACTAGGTCAGGGTTAAGAAGGTGAAATACGTAAGGATATTTCGGATATCACACAGGATGCTTAAAATAACTTAATACTGACATCTGTTGGGCAGGTGATGTCAGTATTCAATTCCCACTATTTTACAACTCTCTGGTTGTACTAACATGGTTTTCTCCCTTGTAATGATATCAACTTTAATTCCACACACCTATTGAGAGGCGGCTTTTAACAGCCATCTGTCTGACTCATTGGCGGGCTGGATATGAATGGGCTGAATGTCCGCTCCTCGCTCTTTGCGGACCTGTGCAAGTTACTTTCTGGGGTATGTTTTACGTTTTATTGCGCTCGAACAGAGGCATTAATAGGAAAAATGGAAAATTAAATTTATGGCTAAGATCCAATACAACCTAACCCGTGGAAGCGATGTCATCCGTGATGGGATGTACCTCGAACTATCTGAGGCTGGAACATCCCCCTTCCGGCAAATTGCTGAAGTCTTCTATTCCGATGTAACTCATGAGTTCTCTTTTTCTTGCTACGAAGGATGCATCCCTCTGAAAGAGATTGAAAAGCTCATTCATGAAGCTAAAAAATTGCTTCCGCCAACAAAGCAGGAACCTTGATGGGCCTGAACGTTAGCTGAGTGCCAGGAGCTGAAGTTGCCTGCTGGTTGAACATCGTGTTTACTTGATATCCGGTGGTCACTTTATCTGAGGGAACATTTTGAAGATCAAAAAGATGGTTTTAGCGAGTGTAGTGGTGTTAACAGGGTGTGTGGTTGCCGATATGGACTCCTCTAATTACGATTATGTTCCCTGGGTCCAGGTATTTCAGAAACCGGAGGCTTCTGGCTTAACCAATGTTGCGCAGCGTAAAGCCGATCTGTATAGCTGTGGTGTTAACCCCAAGGCAAACCTTGATGGAGGTCACTGGAGCTTGAATCGCATAGAGCCCGGAGAGACAATGGAGCGTTTTGATGCCAGGCGTAATCACATTCTGAGCTGCATGATTCAAAAGGGATACAAAGTGTATGACTTTGGTGATTGTGGCCCGATAAAAGCCCCGACAGGACTTTGTCCTAATTAGCCAGAACAAGATTGCTAAACCGACATGTCTAAACCAAACCCAAAAAGGGGCGTTACTCTCTTAGGCAATTATGCAAACGATGTGAATAATTTCCGTTCTTCATTCAATGCAGACCTTGGTTAAGTTAGTCTATTCTCTCCTTGCCAAAAACGGTCGTCAGCAATAGCTCAAACCGTCAACATATTAAGTAACGTATTGGTTAAGGGCAGGGCATGATTAATTGGAAACATTCTAAACTGGGGTTTAGGTATGGTAGGGCGATGAAAATAAAAGAGGATATACCTAAACGTTTATCCTCTTTATTGGCATAATAAATTACTGCATTACAGGATAATCAGTGTAACCTTCGACGCCGCCGCCATAATAGGTCGCCGGATCGGCACTGTTCATTTCGGCCCCTGTTTTAATACGGCAGGTGAAATCCGGGTTAGCCAGAATCATCTGGCCGTAAGATTCCAGTTCGGCAAGTCCGGACTGGAGATCATCACCGATGTTTTCTCTGCTTTTCCCAGGGCGATTCAATATCAGCGGCTGCGTCCATAATGCCCGCAGCTCACCCAGCAGTACCTCATTGCCCATATGCATAATGTGCAGGTAACTCAGTCCTAGCTTATTCAGTTCAGCAACCAGGTAACGATAAAGCGCCGGACCTTCTTCACCTTCATTAATACCCCAAATCTGACTGCCCGGGGAAAGACGGATCGCGGTTTTGTCCGCACCAATCTCACCTGCAATGGCTGCCGCAACCTCCAGCGCAAAACGGGCACGGTTCTCTATGGAGCCGCCATATTCATCGCAGCGCTGGTTGGCGCTCGGTGCTAAAAACTGATGTATCAGATAGGCATTAGCGCCGTGGATCTCCACGCCGTCAGCACCGGCCTCAACAGCACGCCGTGCCGCATAGCGAAAATCAGCAACTGTGTTGTGGATTTCTTCCGTTGTCAGTTCGCGAGGCACCGGAATATCCTGCATTCCGCTTGCAGTAAACATCTGTACGCCGGGAGCAATGGCTGAAGGCGCCACACCCTGACGATGGTGTGGCGTATTGTCAGGATGATTCATGCGGCCCGTATGCATAAGCTGGATGAATAGATGGCCGCCCTTATTGTGAACGGCTGAGGTGATTTTTTTCCAGCCGGCCACGTGTGCTTCGGTGTAAATACCGGGAGTCATTAAGTAACCCTGCCCGTCATCGCTGGGCTGCGTCCCTTCTGCAACGATCAGCCCCACCCCGGCGCGCTGTGAATAGTATTCAACCGCAAGGTCAGCCGGTGTGCCGTCATATTCAGCACGGCTGCGGGTCATTGGGGCCATCACCAGACGGTTGTTCAATGTATATTGCCCGAGTTTGAATGATGTAAATAATTTATCCATTTTTAATTTCCTGTGGCCTAATAATAAAACATGTCGTTAAAATAGGCTGTGTTAATAAAGAGCAACAATAATGTAGATATTCAGCG